>NZ_JBKFGI010000010.1:0-2257 GCF_056171995.1 Romboutsia sp. LXY-2
GCAAATCCCGATTCTGCAATGAAATCAATTAACATTTGACCCATGTTGTTTTTCTCCTTTCGCTTGTGTAAATTATGCTATTTTTAATATTAAATCACCTAAGTTAACGTTTTGTCCCTTTTCAACAGTTATAGCTGAAACTGTACCATCAACTGGTGCTACTATTTCATTTTCCATTTTCATTGCTTCAAGTATTGCTACTACATCACCTTTTTTAACATTTTGTCCTTCTTTAACTAATATGTTAAACATACTTCCTGGCATTGGAGCTGTTACTTCTTCCCCTGCTCCTGCTGGTGCCGCCTTTGGTGCTGGTGCTGCAGTTTGAACTGGCTTAGTTCCCGCTTGTACTTCTTCTATTTCAACTTCATATACTTTTCCGTTTAATGTTATGTGGTATGTTTTTGCACTCATGATAAATCTCCCTTCAAATTGAAACATCTAAATTAATCTTTTATGTTATTGTATTTTTATTTATTAATAATTCCGTATTGATAATATAATTTGTAAGTTTTATTTTTTAATAATGTTAATTCGTCATAAATAATTTTAATTTTAGCTTTTAAGAGCTACTTATTTTAATTACTTAATTCTTTTTATACTCTTTATATGAAGATTCGGATTAATTTTCCCATTTCCCGCCATTGCAGAAGCAGCTAATGCTACTACTAATCTTTCTTCTTCATCTATATCATCGTTAGCTACATTATTAACTGCAGTATCCTTCTTAACTTCTGCCTTAGGTTTTTCTTTAAATATGTATTTAAATGAACCTAATACTAATGCAATAAGTATTAATGTTAAGAATACTATAGTCATACTTGATATTGTAATAGATATTGCATCCATTATTGCCGTTGTACTATTCATCTTAATCACCTATTCTCTACATAGTTACTGTTATATATTGTATTTTATTTTCTTCTACTACTTCTTCTTCAACCTTAGGATTGTACTTAGATTGTAAGAACTTTGGTGCTACTTGTGGGAATAATGCATATGCTAATACGTCTTCATCATTTTTAGCTAACTCCCCAGCTTCAGCCTTCATCGCTTCAAATTCTGGAGCTATTAAGTCTGCAGGTCTTACAGTTATAGCTTCTTCATCACCAATTATTTTCTTTTTAACTTCTTCATCTATTTTAGCTGGTGCTTGACCGTATAGCCCTCTTACATAATCCTTTATTTCTTTAGGTATTAATTTATATCTTTCACCAGTTAAAACATTAAATAATGCTTGAGTCCCAACCATTTGGCTAAGCGGAGTAACTAGTGGTGGATATCCTAAATCTTTTCTTACTCTTGGTACTTCCTTTAAAACCTCTTCGTATTTCTCTGAAGCATTTTGTTGTTTTAGTTGAGATAATAAGTTTGATAGCATTCCTCCTGGAACTTGGTATTTTAAAGTTTGAGGATCTGTTAATAAAACCTTTGCATCTAAAGTACCATTAGCCATATATTTATCTCTTATTGGCTTAAAGTATTCAGCTACTTCTAAAAGTGCTTCCATATTTAATCCTGGATTTCTATCCATCTCTGATAAAGCTATTACCATTGATTCAGTTGGAGGTTGACTTGTTCCCCCTGAGAATGGAGATATTGCAGTATCTATTATATCTACACCAGCTTCAACGGCCTTCATATATAACATCTCAGCTATACCACCTGTACAGTGAGTATGTAATTGTATAGGTAATGTTGTAGCTTCTTTAACTTTTTTAACTAAATCATATGCATTATATGGAGTTAAAACACCAGCCATATCTTTTATACATATTGAATCTGCTCCTACCTTTTCCATAGTCTTAGCTAATTCAACATAATACTCTGTAGTGTGAACTGGACTTGTAGTGTATGACATTACACATTGGCAGTGTCCACCATATTTTTTTATTGCCTTCATAGATGCTTCTAAGTTTCTTACGTCATTTAATGCGTCAAATACTCTTATTATATCAATTCCATTTTTTATAGATAATTCTATAAACTTTTCAACAGTATCATCAGCATAGTTTCTGTATCCAAGTAAATTTTGACCTCTTAAAAGCATTTGTAGTTTAGTGTTTTTAACATGCTTTCTTATAAGTCTTAATCTTTCCCATGGATCTTCATTTAAGAAACGTATACAAGCATCAAATGTTGCTCCACCCCATACTTCCATAGAATGATATCCAACCTTATCCATAGTTTCAAGGATAGGTATCATTTCTTCTGTTGTTAACCTTGTTGCCATTAGAGATTGATGTCCATCTCTTAA